>NZ_JBSHAY010000001.1:933611-936276 GCF_053611725.1 Streptomyces sp. NPDC054783
GATTTGGGTATCGATTCCATCAAGCGGGTGGAGATCATGGGCGTGCTGCATGAGCGGTTTGCCTCGGGTCAGGCCGCGGCGAGTCCGGAGCAGCTGGGCGAGCTGCGTACCCTGCACGACATCGTGGGGTTCATAGCCGGCCAGGACGCGTCCGCACCGCAGGCCCCCCTGTCCGCTGACGCCGACTCCATCCCAGCCCCCGCGCCCCAGCCGGAAGCCGCCCCGGAGCGCGGACGAATCGGCCGTGCACAGGCCGCCCTGGCCGAGCTGCCGGTGCCCGACCAGCTGGTGAACGCCTACCCGGAGTCCTCCGGTGCGCTGCTGGTGGACGACGGTGGTGAGCTCGTCCAGGAGATTGCCGCCAGACT
Source organism: Streptomyces sp. NPDC054783 (assembly GCF_053611725.1). Classification (NCBI taxonomy): domain Bacteria; kingdom Bacillati; phylum Actinomycetota; class Actinomycetes; order Kitasatosporales; family Streptomycetaceae; genus Streptomyces; species Streptomyces sp. NPDC054783. The sequence continues at coordinate 933,980 of NZ_JBSHAY010000001.1, forward strand.
GCAGGCGCAGGCCTGGAAGGTGCACGTGCTGCGGCTGCCCGGCGTGCCGCAGCGGGTGGACGGCGCCGTGGACCACGCGCTCACCGGCTGGGGCGTCAACGAGCTGGCCGCGCGGGTCGAGGAGGCGCTGGGGGAGCGGATCAGCCTGGTGCTCGACCTGTGCACCGTGCCCCCGGCGGACTGGGCGGAGGGCGTGCGGCGCTTGGCACACACCCTGCTCGTGGCCAAGCACGTGGTGGAGCCGCTGAACAGCGCCGCCGCCTCCGGCCGGGCCGGCTACGCCACCGTTACGCGCCTGGACGGTTCCTTCGGCCTCGGCGGGATCGAGGAGCAGCTGGCCCCACTCGGCGGAGTGGCCGGGCTCGTCAAGACGCTGGCCGTGGAGGCGCCGCAGGTGTTCTGCCGTGCCGTCGACCTGGCCCCGGGCCTCGCCCCGGTCACCGCCGCAGGTCTGGTGCTCGGCGAGGTACACGACGCGGCCACCGAGCCCGTCCAGGTCGGCCACGACGGCACCCGCCGCGTCACCCTCACCCTCGGCGAACAGCCGCTCGACCGAGCCGGTGCGCGGCCGCAGCCGCTGAGCTCCGAGGACCTGCTGGTCGTCACCGGCGGCGGACGCGGCATCACCGCGGCCTGCGTGGTGGAGCTGGCGCGCCGGCACCAGCCGGGGCTGCTGCTGCTCGGGCGCACCCCCCTGGAGGAGGAGCCGCAGTGGGCGCGCGGGGTGCACGATGCCGCCGCGCTCAAGGCCGCTGCCGTGGCCGACCTGAAGGCCGCGGGTGAAAAGCCCACGCCGAAGCGGGTCGAACAGGCATACCGGGCCGTCATCGGCGGCCGCGAGGTGCGCTCCACCCTGGAGGAGCTGCGCCGGGCGGGCAGCCAGGCCGAGTACCTGGCCGTGGACATCACCGACCCGGAGGCCACGGCGGCCGCCCTCGCCCCCTACCGCGGCCGGGTCACCGGCCTCGTACACGGGGCCGGTGTGCTCGCCGACCAGCTGATAGCGCAGAAAAAGGCCTCAGAGATCGAGCGGGTCTTCGCGCCCAAGCTGGCCGGGCTGCGCGCGGTGACGGCCGCGCTGGACGCGGACGCGCTGCGGCACGTGGTGCTCTTCTCCTCGGTCGCCGGCTTCTTCGGCAACCGCGGCCAGTCCGACTACGCGATGGCCAACGAGGCGCTCAACGCCTGGGCGTCCTCCTGGAAACAGCGCCACCCCGATGCCCGCGTCACCTCGCTCAACTGGGGCGCCTGGGACAGCGGCATGGTCTCCCCGGAGATCAAGGCGGTCTTCCGGGAGCGCGGTATCACGCTCATCCCGCAAGAGACCGGCACCGCGATGTTCGCCGACCAGTTCGCCGCCGAGCGCGCGGACGACACGGTGACCGTCCTCGGCCCGACCACCCCGCTGTCCGAGCGCGTCCCGGCCGCCCCGGGCGCCTCCGTCATCCTCGAGCGGCGGATCGCCGAGCTCGCCCAGGAACCGATCGTGGCCGACCACGTCATCGGCGATTCACCGGTGCTCCCGGCGGCCGTGGCGCTCGGCTGGACGATCGGCGCGGTCGAGCGCGCCACCGGCCGTGAGGTCCGGCAGGTCCGGGAGTTCGGGGTGCACAAGGGCATCGTTTTCGACGGCACCCAGCAGGAGCACTGCCGCCTCGTCATCACCCCGCTGCCCGAGGCCGCCGGCACGGCGGTGGCGATCCGCTCGGTGAGCCAGGACGGCGCCTTGCGACCGCACTACGCCGCCGTGCTGGACGCCGCACCGGCCACGCCACAGGCGCCCGTCGCCGGGCTGCCCGCGCTGGGCACCGGCCGGCCCGCGGACAGCTTCTACACCGACGGCACCCTCTTCCACGGCCCCTCGCTGCGCGGAATGCGACGGGTACTGGCCGAGGAGGAGTCCCGGCTCGTCCTGGAGTGCGCGCTGGCCGAGCACCGCACCGCGGGCGGCGCCTTCGCGGGCGCCCGCTACGCCCCCGGCACCGCCGACCTGCTGCTGCAGGCCGCCCTCGTCTGGGTACGGCTCTTCCAGGGCAGCGCCGGACTACCGCTGGCCGTCGGCCGCGCCGAACTGCACCACCCGCTGCCCGACGGCGAGCCGTTCCTCGTCCTGGTACAGCCCGGCTCCGGGGGCACGGACACGGAGGCCCGGCTCACCGTGACCGCCTGCGCCCCCGACGGGCGGGTGCTGATGCGCCTGCACGACGTGTCCGTGATCTCGGCGCCGCAGCTCGCGGCCAAGTTCGTCACCGGCTGACCGCTCCCGGTCCGCATCCGACTGACGACCTCATCCCGGT